>JAISNV010000026.1 GCA_031276035.1 Bacteroidales bacterium
ACGACAACACAATAAATTTATTGAAAATGAGAAATATGCCAAACAAATGATACGAAAACGCAGCTCAACGGTAGAACCTGTTCTGGGAACACTACTCAATTTTACCGGCATGAGAAAAATCTATGCCCGTGGCATCGGGCAAGCCGAAAAGCACGTGCTTATGGCATCGCTGTGCTATAACCTGAAGAAAATGATGAAATTCCGTGTAAAAAAGTCGCAGGTTCAGGTAAACTACGCTCCAATTATAGATAAAATGCAGGAAACCTCCGATTTATTTAGTTTAGGTCTTATCAGGCTTATTTCCCTTCGATTTAAGCCTATATAGTTTTGGGAAAAACAATCCGGTTACAAAAATAGGATCGCTTAAAATGCCTTATTTTAAACCGAAATTTTACCTGTTCTAATAATTATTGATGAATTTTGGAAGTTGTGCAACAGTTACGCTTGTTGTGTGCTGTGGTTCTTTGTCAATCTAAATTTCGAAAATTTTACTTACAAATTTATATGCTTGTTTTTCACCAGTATTAGGATTAACCCAGTCATCAATTTCTTTAGGAATTGAAGTTATAATATATGCATTGTCAAAAGTAATATCTTCCTCTTTTATTCTGTTATAAAAATCTTGGTCTGTCATAGAAACTCCAATAATTGTGTGTTGAGCACCAGTCAATTTAAAATCAATTTTTGCCTTGTTCCAATTATTTTGATAAATTCTCACATTTGACACTCTCATTATCGATTCTGAAGGCTCACTTACAGCAGCAAATTCTTGTTCATTTAAAAATGGTCTATAATTACCCCAAAAACCTTTGTAAGCGTATTTTTGATATGCCCAATCAAGAATCTCCTTCTCGGTTCCGTTTCCATTATTCAAGCGTCCTTTACTCTTGTTCTTGCAAGAACTATTATCAATAATCCAATTCTCTTGTTGCTTACCTTGTGGCTTTGGTCTACCATCAAACTCAATAATATCAAGAGGTTTTGCAAAGTCAATTTCATGTCCTTGAACCGCACCTGCATGACCATCATCTTTTACTATTCTAATCCATTTACTTGGGTCATCTAAATCAAGTCCACCAGGACATAAGCCGCCAGCTTTACAACTGACTGCCATTAGTAGTACTCTCTTTCTCATTTCAAATTTCCTCCAAATTTAATATCCTTACTAAATTTGTTAAGCAACATATTACTGACTAATCTCCTATGGCATTTTTCTGTTGTATGTTCTGAACAGAGTAAAACAACATTATGATAATTTTTAAACTGCTCTACAAAATTCCCAATTTTTGATTTTTTTTCTAAGTATTGATTAAACTCTTTTTCAAACAATTTATAATCTTTACTCATAGCAGAACCTTTGGTTCTTACTTCTTTTAATAATTCATTTTGTGGTGCTAAGTCAACTCTATGAACATATTTGCAACCGTCAACTAATTTATCCAAAAAGAAAGGCAAATCCTTTTCAAAGGCAAAGCGTGACAGTTGTCCGTTAGGATTTAATCGAATGTCAACAAGACAATCAATTTTATTTTTTTTCAAAATCCCAAAAAACTCTTCTGCTGTTTTCTGAGTAAAACCAATGTTAAATAAATTAATCATATTCTTCGAATTTTTGATTGTTAGTATTTTTTGCTTTTTTCCATCCGTGCATTAAATTCCAGTAACGGTCACAGAAGTCATTTATCTTTTCTTGTTGAGTTTTTCCAAAATAATTATCAATTTTCGCTGGTTCAAAAATTGAAGAATTTAAAACATCTATTTTTTTTATTTCAGATTTATTTAATACTATTTCTGATAACTGTTTATTTATATTTTCATTGGAGACAGTTTCAATATTACCATTTTGATTTTTAATGATATGTTCTATATCTAACCATTCTCCAAACTTTTGTTCGATCTTTTTGCTTACTAAAAAATACCTATGACAGTCAATTGGTCTTTTCTCGCTACATATAAGGGCAAGCTTGTAATTATTATCATACGCTGTTTCTATTCTTTTTATTCCATCGGAAAAATATTCATTTCTTCTAAATTTTTGAAAATCAACTATCTCTTCATCAGCATAAAGTTCTGTATCTTCTGGTCGGTTGCTTTTTGAAATAGGAAATATGCTTTCAAAAAATATATCAGTAGCTTTAGAAAAAACATCTTGCGTTGGACTTGCTTTTGCTCCCAGTTCTGGCATATGACCATATGAAATGGAGAAATGTTTACTTGCAGCTTTTAAATTGTCGGCATTACATTGTGGATACTGCTTGGAATATGGCATAGAGCGAACATCAATCAAATGAGTAACATTAAATTCTTTTAATGTTTTGAACATTTTTTCAATGTCAATAACAGCTCCATTTTGAAATAAGGTGTAGCCCAAAGTGTATAATTTTCGTTTTTCCATTTTATAACTCTCTTAAGTTCGTGTTTTGGGTAATATTGTGTACAATTTCATTTGTAAATATAATTTCAATTATATCGTTTTTGTCGTTATTCTTAAAAACATCTGAATATTTAGCCAACAGTTCACTAACTTTTTGGTTGTACTCTGAATGTTGAAAATTAATGAATATTTTACTTGCTTTAGCAATATTATGTATGTATATCAAAATAAACTCTTCAAGTCCTATTTCAAAATATCTGCAACTTATTGCCCAGTTGTGAATGAGAAATGTGTCATATGTAAGTTTATAAGTGATTGCTGAGCAGATTCCCAAATTTTCACCATTTTCTCTACATATTTCAAAATATACTGATTTTGCATCACAATCAAACTCATCATCATTCTTAGAGAATTTAAATTGGTTTGATTTAGAGTACAATTTTATGGATTCAGTATGTTTGTCATCACTGATTATTTTGACATTTAGTGTAGGTAAAGAGTTTTGAGACCGTTCCGTTTTAATTATTTTGTATTGTTTTCTTCTACTCTGCGAATTTAACGACAACTCAATTCTTTCAAATATACAACCAGCAATTAATTGATTTATTAATTCATTATGATTTGTCCATTCAGGTACAAATACTTCTGGTAATTTAAGTTTCACTTCATCTCTAACTATTTGATTATCGTCAATAAATACGATTGAATTTGGTAAAATGGAGAGTTGTCCCGCTATTTTTCTAATATTTTCACTTTTAATGTTATTATTAGCAATAATGTAATCAATCTGATTTTTTAATGGAAAAGTGTTGTCATCTAATTTTTCTATTGTTGATTCAACCATTTTAGAATCATTTCTTGAACAAATTGCAATAAAAATGCCTAATTCATTGGCCAAAGATTTAACAAATTTCATAAATGCGATAAAAGGAGACCCTTGTTCCGATTGCAAATTTTCTTTTATCTTATCTATTCCAATTTCGGAAAGGGTTCCCAACCATAATGTGTCATCTAAATCAAGTACTATCGCTTTATATAATACTTTTAATTTGCTTATTATCTGTTCAATAATCCTCATAATAATTATTCCAACAACCGATATGTCTGTTCTACTTGAAAGTTCAACAATAGAAGGTAGATTTTGAATTTGATATTTGAAGTTGTATGACGTATTCTTTGTTATGTTTTTGCAAGTAATGTCGATTTCATTAATACTTTCTTGGTTGCCATCATTTTCTATCGTAAAATTGTTCTGTCTAAGTTCTTCAATCAAGCTAACTAAAACCGTATCGTCTTTTATAATAAACTTATTAAGTCCTTTTATAGCAACAACAAATTCATCTGTATTGTAATCGCGAAATTTTTTGACAAAGTCATTTATATAAACTCGTAGAAATGCGTTGTCAATTTTCATCATTTCGTTTCTTGTTTTTTCTGATTTAGTCATTCCTTAATGTCGTTTTTTAGCAAGTTTTTTCTGTTTTATCGCATTCGTTTTTTGTTGCACCGTTGTCATTTTACCATTGCACATAACTCATAAATACACGCACCTCTATTTCGTCTAGCATTCCATAAAAATTCCTTCTTTCTCTCATAATCACATATTTAGTTGTTAAATCGGTTTTTTATGTGTACTTCGTCTGTTAAAAAAACAACTTCGCAAAGGTAAGAAAATTCTATAAAAATATATAATGTTTTTTAATCTTTTTCACTAATTCAATTATCATCATGTTTTTAATATCAATTTATTAATTCTGTAAGTTTTGTCAATTTGTCTGTAAATTTTCATACTTTCGCGAAATGAAAAATCAACTTTTTAAACTTATTTTCATAGTCTTGCTTTTTGTAAGTATTAAAGGTTTGGCGCAAAACGGAAATGAATTTTCGATTGCTTCGGGATTTTTGCAGTTGAAGGAAGAGTTTAATCAAGGAATGGTGTTTGATGGTGTGCAGTTTGATTTTCAATATAAAAAATCGTGGTCATTTTCTAAGTTTGAAATTTCTTATCAGCCGGAAGTAGCGATAGGAGTTTCTTTTGATAGAAAAATGACAGCAGTGAATTTTGATCTTAGTCCGGTTAATGTTACGTTTGTTGCTACGGTTTTTGAGAGAAATGCGCACGAACTTAAAGTCGGCGGCAATTTCGCAACAAATTACAATTATCAGGCCTATCCGGATTTACATAGCGGGCATCTTTTCTGGTTTACCGAAATCGGATTATCGCCGCAAATCGAGTATTCATATAAGTGGAAAAATCAACTTGTTAATGTTCTGTTTACTAATTCTTTGCTGGGATTTGTTTCTCGTCCGGAAAAAAATGATCCGTATTTCTATTCGCTGAAATTTGTCGATTTTATTAAGTTTGCACATCAAGATTTGAAATTCGGAAGTTTCGACAAATATAATCATACTCAAATTTCAATAACTTATATTCCAAATATTTCCGGGAAACATTCTTTTGCATTAGGTGCGGATTATGAGGATGTTTATTTCGGTGTGCGTTTTCAAAAATTAATTTATTATTTGCGATGGAAGTTTTCGTTTTAAAAATAAAATATTTATTATTGATAATTGTCTGTTTCTGTTTTACTTCGTGTTTGAAGGAAGAAAAACTGAAAACGGAATTTGTTACTTTTGTTCCCGAAACGCTCAATGACGGTTGGATTATTTCTTCGCCTTATGATGAACAAATGGATGAAAAAAAACTGGAAGATATTTATCGTTATTTCCATGAAAACAACGACTTGTGGCAAGTGCGGAGTCTTTTGGTTTTCAAAAATGATAAGTTAATTTCGGAAAGTTATACAAAATCCGAAAGTGATAAAACGGAACCGGCCGCAATCTGGTCGTGTACGAAACAGGTTTTGGGATTGCTTACGGGAATTGCAATTGATTCCGGATTTATTGTTTCAACAGACGATAAAATAAGTTATTACCTGCCGCAGATTGTTGATAATTTCCCAGATAAAGCTGATATTTCTATTGATAATTTATTGACGATGCAATCCGGAATTGCTTTTGAAAATGATGGCTTTAACGGTCAGTCAGCCCAACTTTTGCGACAAATTCCCGATAATAGTCTGAATTTTGTACTTTCTTTGCAGATGCAGAATCCTCAAGGTACGGTTTTCAATTATAACGACGGCGATCCCCATATAATTTCGGCAATTATCCAAAAGCAAACCGGCGCAACTGTTAAGGATTGGGCAAATACGGTTCTTTTCTCGCAATTGAATATAAAAAACTGGGATTGGATTGTTTATAAAGATAACATTACAATGGGCGCCTTTGGTATTTTAATGACACCGCGCGAGCTTGCGAAAATCGGACAGTGCATTTTGAATAAAGGAATGTGGAATGGAAAACGGATTGTCTCGGAAGAATGGATTGAAAGAATGACGAGTGTTGAAGTTGAACATACAAATGTCGGAAAATCTTTCGGTTATTACTGGTGGATAGATATTGAAAGGGATATTGTTTTTATGTATGGTCATGGCGGACAGTTTGTATTTATTGATTCCGGAAAAAATCTGATGGTGGTAATTACCTCCGAACCTAATACGCAAGGTAAATATATGTTTTCATTGGAGAAAAGTCTTGAGGTATTCGACATGATAAAAGAAACGATTTACGAATAATTTCCGAAAATAAATCTGTTAACAGTAAATACTATTTTAATAGGAAATTTTAATTTAAAAAGGTATTCTATTGTTTATCAAAAACGCATAAGTTTCTATTAACTTATGCGTTATCGATACTTATATTTGCTAATCCGATTCATGAATTACACAATCGGACATAATTTTACTATCTTATTTCAATAAGCTTTTTCAATTTTTTCAAATCATTATTCCGTAATTTTACGGATATCATACTCGGACCGGCATAATAACGAAATATTATTTGATTTGAATTTCTGATTTTGGAAACCATATCATCGGTTAATTTATAGCTGAACCGCGTTATTTTTCTGTTATCTTCCGAAAAGCCCGTAACAACGGAAATAGTTGTGGAGTCTGCCGTCATAACATCGGATTTGTTTTCCGAAATTCTTCTGGAAAATTCATATTCTTTATTTTCAATATTGATGTTGAATATTTCTCCATCTGCGATTAAGAATACCTTATCGTCAAGTTTAAAGCCGCGGCTTGCTAAATTCAGAGCGTCATAAACGCGATAAGTTTCTTTATTTCCTTTTATTTCTTTCACAAAAGTCTGATCCAGATACAAAAGGGGTGTTTTACGGTTTCTGTCTTTAGTTGTATGCCTGAATGAAACTCTTTTTGTGGAATATACTACATCACTTTCTTGAATAATCCGGCTCGACATTATGCAACTTTGAAAAATAAAAGGAATGGTAATCACCATTAATGTGATGATTGTTTTAATGTTGATTTTGTTTTTCATAATAAGTATATTTTAAAATTTAACAGTAAATCTAAAGTTTTTCAGCAATTTCAATTCAATGAAAAATTAATTTTACGAAAATAAATAAAATTCTCATATAATCCAAAAGTAAAAATTATTTTCTATTTATACGAAAGTATGAAAAGAAACGTTATAAATCTTTTCACTCAAAATGATTCTTCCAATTTTATATTCTCATAATTAATAAATTATAATCTCTCCGCATTTATAAATTGAAATTATTAATTATTTTTATGATTAAATAACTTTATGTAGATATCTTCGTTATACGAATATTAAATCATCATTGTCAATCGACAATTAAATCGGTTGAATTATATATATGGCTATGAATTAAACTCATAATCAACAAATTAATTTATTTTTTTATATGAAAGTTTTATACCAAGATGAACATTTAAAATGTTTTAATTACAGCACCGAAGAAGATGCGCTGATAAATTTGAAATCTTATAATAGGGGTGAAATTATTGAGATTAAACCTCCGAATAATCTTATAGCAATACTAATGTCCGGAGAAATGAGTTTTTCATACGGCGAAATATTAAATAATAAATTTAATCCGGGCGATATATTATTACATCCTCATCATTCAAAATGTGTTATTAATGTATTGCAGAATTCAACCGTTATGTTTTTTGTTTTGAGAACCGATCTTACTTTTTGCGATCATTTTTCTTTTGAAAAACTTTACAATAATAAAATTGAAAGAAATGACCCCAGCCCATATATTCTTAAAAGTAATAAGTTGATTAAGGACTTTTTTGTAATGTTACAGAAATATATGACTGTTGGGATCAGATGTTCATATTTTTTGGAAATAAAAATTAAAGAATTCTTTTTTCTTTTAAGGACCTTTTATACAAAGGAAGATCTTAATAATTTTTTCTATCCGATTTTAAATAGTGATTTTGATTTCGCTGTTCAAGTTTTTAGGCAATATAAAAAGGTTGCAAACGTAAAGGAATTAGCAGAGACATGGAATTATAGCTTATCGGGATTCGAGAAGCGTTTTAAAAAAGTTTTTGGTGAAACTGCCTACCAATGGAAACAACATCAAAGGGCAAAAGATGTTTATCATGAAATTAATTGTACAAATAAAACTTTTGCCGAAATAGCCTTTGAATTTGATTTCTCATCACCGGCACATTTTCATAACTTCTGTAAGAAATATTTTCATAACACTCCGGGAAATGTTAGAAAAAGAGATAGAGAATTAAGATAAAACTGTATTTTATTTCTGTGTTAAACAATGATCGCTTAACCATTCCCAATTTGTAATTATTTCATATATTTGCCTTTTTAAAAATTTAACTTTTAATTGAGTTTATGAGTAATAAAAACATTAATTTCCTTTCAATAGAAGTGGATTACAATAATTCTGTAACAACATCCGATAATCCGGAAAATTTTGTTAGAAGTGTATTTAGAAAAACCGAAGGAAAAAATCTTCATACGATGGTGAAGATTGTTGACCCTTCGCCCGAATATGGTTTCAGTGAAGGTTCGTACGAATTGCGGTTGTTTTTAATAAATGATAAGGATTTCGAATTTCTACTCACTTTAAACTTAACATGGTCTGTTTATAGAGCCGCATATTTTAATGTAACACAGATTTTCAATGATTTATCTCTCCCCGAAGGCGAATACGCTTTGGGTATTTATAATCCTGATGCTCCGGTTAAGGGAACAAATAACTCTTTAGCCCATGTAAATTTCAGCATTGTAGATTTGCCTGAAACATATTTACAATGTCTTGATTTCGAATTATTCGGGCTTTATAAAAAAACAAAACAAAAGGAACTGGATATTAGTAATCAAAATTCTCAAAGCTGTTTTGATATTTCCGATTTGGATAATATATGTATGATTTTTGGCGGAAGCAGTAGATTGGATAGAGATTGGAAATATGAACTTTTTGCTCGAGTATATGATTCGACCGGAAGAATAATTCAAAAGATGTCTAATAAATCCGAATTGTGCTTAACAGATGAAGATGAGAATAATAATTTTATAAATATTATTGAAAATATAGGGGAAGATTCGAATTTCGTTTGGGAAAAGGGAAATTATAAGATTGAAATAGATTTTCTGAATGAAAAGATGGTAGTTGCTTCGTTTGATGTTAGTGACAGAGATATTGAAAGTATCTACAATAAAGATATGATTTTTACGGATAAACGTTCTGCCGGAAGTATTGTTTTACCTAATAATGAAACAAATGATACTTTTGAACAGATCAATTCCTTAATAGGCTTGAATGAAGTAAAGGAAACCTTGCAAAAATACAGCGACAGAGTTAAGTATAATATAAATCGTAAAGCTCTTGGTTTGCCTACAAAAAGTTTCCCGCTTCATGCGGTATTTATCGGTAATCCGGGTACGGGAAAAACTACGGTAGCCCATATGATAGGGTCGGCATTCAGAGATTTGGGCTTGTTGAGTAAAGGTCATGTGGTTTTTGAAGAAAGAAGTACCCTGATAGGTCAGTTTTACGGTTCTGAAAATGAACGTACGCTCAAAGCTTTGGAAAAAGCAAAAGGCGGAGTATTGGTTATTGATGAAGCATACAATCTATATACTCGTCATGATCCGAAAGACCCGGGTCCGCGCGTGCTCGAAACTTTAATGACGGCTTTAGCTGATGAAAACGACCGTGACTGGATGCTTATTTTAGCGGGATATCCGCAACCTATGTCCGAGTTACTAAATTCAAATCAAGGGCTTAGATCCAGAATTCCTAATGTTTATCATTTTCATGATTTTAATGTCGATGAATTGATGCAAATTGCTGATAAATATTGTAAAAATAATAAATATACTTTTACCGATGAGGCGAAGGAAGCTTTACAATTACACGTAAAGCGCCAATATAGCATTCGTGATGAAAGTTTTGAAAACGGCAGATTTATTATTAATCTCTTGGAGAAGGAAATTGTTCCTGCCCTTGCAGAACGAGTTCTCAAGATTCCAGATGCGGATGCGGTTATTTATTCTACAATTGAAAGGTGCGATATTCCTGTTCTGGAAATTGAAGGTTATGAAAATTCAATTCAAAAACTTAATGAAATGACAGGTTTGAATGATTTGAAAAAACAAATAGAAGACCATTTGAACTTTGTAAAGTTTGTTAAGGCTCGCTCTTCGATGGGAATTCATACGACGATTCCGCCGCTACACATGGTTTTCACCGGAAATCCGGGAACAGGAAAAACTACAGTTGCCAATTTGATAGGAAAAATTTACGCTTCTATGGGAGTTTTATCTAATGGCGATGTAATAAAGGCTGAACGTACGACTTTAGTAGGAAAATATATCGGTGATACCGAATCAAATATGAAAGCTGTGTTACAAAGCGCAAGAGGTAATGTTCTTTTTATTGACGAAGCATACAATCTTTTTGTGGGCGATGAAAAAGGGTCGAATAATGATTACGGTAATCGTGTTATCGAGTCGTTACTAACCGTTTTATCTCAGGATGAAATAGATATGATTGTAATTCTCGCCGGATATCCTAAAGAAATGGATACAATGCTCAGCAGTAATCCCGGTTTGAAATCAAGATTTCCGTACACCTTCAATTTCGAAGATTATACTGCGGAAGAATTACTGCAGATAGGTTATTCCTACATTAGGAAAAGCGGCTATGATCTTTCCGAAGGCGCAAAAGAAGCATTAAGAGCCAGTGTAAACAAAGCTTATTCAAATCGTGACGAACATTTCGGAAATGCACGTTTTATCGTACGCTTGGTTTCAACACAGATAATTCCGAATATGAGTCGCCGACTTATGCAAATGGGCGAGGAAGCATTTAAAAATAAGGAAACGCTTTCTACGATTTTAGCGGAAGATGTGCCGATAACTTCCCATGAAATTGCTTCTTTTACAGATATGAATATTTTTGATAATGAAATGATTAATAATGCATTGAAAAGATTGGATTCTTTGGTTGGAATGAATCAAATAAAAGAATGTATTCATGATTTTGTTAAAGTTGCCCGCTATCAAAGTGAACAAGGTAAAGATATTTTGTATCATATAAAATATAATTGGACTTTCTCCGGAAATACCGGTACCGGTAAAAGCACTGTAGCCGAGATTATTGCTGAAATCTTCAAAGGCATGCACTTATTGAAAAAAGGTCATGTTGTCGAATTAAAAGCTGAACAAATTTACAACGTTCCCGATTTTCTTGTCGAAGATATTTTAAAGAGTGCGATTAAGCGCGCCGAAAACGGATTGCTCTTCATTGATGGTGACGCACCGATGTTTAAAAACAGGGATAATTTCTTCGATAGCGACAGGCTGCGTCATAAATTATCTTTGCTTACTGCGGAATCCGAAGATAAGATGGCTTTGGTTATTGCAGAAAATGAAATTGGTAAAACTTTGGTAAGCAGTTTAATTAACAGCGGTATTCAGGCTTTTGATTATACTCTATTGTTCGAAGATTATAATAAAGACGAATTAATGGATATTTTAAAGATTTTGCTCAACAATGAAGGTTATTCTTTTGATGAGGAATCCGAGAAACATATGCAATCTTATATTTCCTGTTTATGCGATGAGAAGAGTTTGGATTATGCAAATGCTCGGACAATGACAATGCTTTCACAAGCTATTATCAGGATTACACAGTTGAGGGAAAGTGAAGGAAATGTTGATATTAAGGGTGTTGTTATTGCTGAAGATGTGGAGAGCTTTACCTGGAAAGGCCTGAATTATTCGGTTGGCGGCAGAAGGAAAATAGGTTTCCATTAAAATTTCAGATAATAACGGTCCTAACATAATATACTGCGAGTAGTGGTAACGGAACCGGCTATGGTTGTGTCTTGCATTCAGGGTAACAAAAAAACCGCATTACAAGATAACACGGTTTTTAAGTAATAAGATAAAAACTATTTAGTTTTAATACTTTTTTCTGTCATTATATCTATTACTTCTTTCTTCTCTTTCGTTAGCTTCATTAACGACTATAGTACGGCCTTGAATTTCAGTGCCATTAAGTTCATTGATTGCTCTTTTAGCTAATTCGTCATCAGGCATGTCAACAAAACCGAAACCTTTGCTTCTTCCTGTTTGTCTGTCTGTAATAACTTTTGCTGAGTTCACTTCTCCATACTCTTCGAAGAGTTGTTTTAAATCGCTGTCCTTAACTTTATAAGGCAAGCTTCCAATAAAAATGTTCATTTTGTAAAAATAAATTAATAAATTACGGCAAAGGTATAATTTTTTTCTTATAAGGAATGCTATTTTATTGATTTTTTTATTTTTATTTGAAAAATCGTACTGTAATATTATCGTTCATTCCTGTTAATGGCGGTTTATATGTAATTCTTTCTTGCGCAATTCCGTTTCTGACAAGATAAGCTAAGATTTTTGATGTATATGAAAATTTACCGATGATTTCTATATTCAGATAAGAATTTTCTTCCAGAACCTTAAAGATCCGAAATAATTCTCCCTGAGATTTTTCACTGTTAAATCTGTCGGTACCTTTAAGAAATGAAATATTCTCTAAAAGTATAAATCTATCCTGACTTGTTTTGGGAATATATATATCTTCATTAATAACTTTATAAACCGATGTTCCCGGAATTTGAATTTCTTGAGAACAAAACATATAAACGCTGTCTTTAAGAATCAATCCGTAATTTGTTCCCGAAGGAAGTGATATGGAATACATTCCGTTTGAAGGATGAGTTTCGAAAGATGCAACAATGTTAAGTGTTTTGTTATCCATTACATCAATTCTAAGAGATAATGGCGACAGGTTTTCGGCATCTTTTACATATCCCTTTACTAAGCACATTACATAAGAGCTTATTTTTACTTCATCTTCAAATCCGAATACCTGATTATCGTCTTGTAAAGATGTATGCCGCGGAACAGTTTCAAATTCCTTTATTAAAACAATATTTTCAACATCAACAATATCAACGGAATAAATACCCGCATTGTAATTCTCATCAGATCTCGTGAAGTAGGCATTGCTGCTTGAAGCTGACCTGATAAAATGCATCTCATCATCGGTACTATTTAAAGGATAGCCCATGTTAATTAATGGCGACCAATTATTTGCCTCCGGAAATGATTTAAAAATATCGAAACCTCCCATTGATTTTTCTCCGTTTGAAGCAATGTACATGTTATTATTGTAATTGGAGAATGAAATGGAGATTTCATCATATTTCGAATTGATATTCTCTCCGAGATTTTGTTTGTTGACACAGCGTAGGTCTCCGTTTCGCAAGATAATAAGATCCGCACGATAAATATCAAACCCGCCGTAACCACCTTCGCAATTACTGGCAAAATAAATAAAAAGCATATCCTTTGAAAACGAAGCATAAACCTCCATGCTACTTGTATTTATATCACTTCCCAGATAATTCATTTCCGACCATTCATTATTTTCATCACGCATTGAGTAATAAATATCTCCGTTACGAGAAACCAGAATATATTTGCCGTCGGGAGAAATATCTGTAATCAAATCATTATACAAAGAAAAAAAAGGTTTTCCTATAAGTTTCGCTTCCGAAAATGTTTCGTCGGATTGTTTTGTGCTAATATAAATATTACTTATAGCCGATTTGTTTTTCTTTATCTTTTGATTTTCAACAGGTCTGTTAGAATTAAAGGCTAAAGTATCGTAATAAGAAACCGGAGAGAAGTCAAAATAGTCACTATTAACCGTTTCATCCAGTCTATTAATAATATAACGTGTGGGATACCTCATCAAGCTGTCGCCGACCTTACATTGAGAAATAAACTTATGAATGAGCTCAGGTTGTTCATGATTCTCAATTTTATTATTATTGATCAGATCAAGCCAATTATTGAACATAATCACTGCAGAATCAAATTTATAGTTATATTGCAATGATTGAGCATAAAGCAACATATTATCCTGAATCATGTTTAAATCGGCTTTTGCGCTTTTAAATAAGTAATTAGCGGATCCGAAGTATTTTAACCCATTTTTCTTATCTTTCTTCTGAATACATTTTCCTATTTTATAATTAAGTTCGGCATTGTTCGGGTTGATTTCATATGCTTGCCTGAAATAATTTAAAGCCTCTTGATAATCAGGAGATTTTGCATTATAATATTTATTTCCTTTCTTAATAAGATTTAATGCTTCTTTACGTATTTTTTTGTCGGGAAAGTTTTGACTGTCGAATTCAATATTCTGCGCGAAAATATTTGATATGCAGCCAATTAAAAATATTATTAAGAAAAGCTTCTTCATCTATTTACAAAGATTTAAAGGTATAATATTTTCATCAATTCCCAATAACAAGGCTTTTTGCCAATCATCGCAGGCTCCTTCAATATTTAAAAGAAACTCCTTAACGTTTCCTCTATTGAAATATGCCGTTTTATCGGTATCGTCCCGATTAATAATATTATTAAACTCTTTTAATGCTTTATCAAAATAACCGAGTTTATAATATGCAACGCCTATATTATTCATTAATATTAAGTTATTATTTTCTATTCCTAAAGCTGTAGAGAAATATGAGATTGCTTCATTGAAATTATCCATACTCAAATATAACAATCCCAGATTATTATAAGCCGAAATATAATTAGGATCTAATTGCAAAGCTTCCTTCAAATACTTAATAGCATCTTTTGAATTATTATTCTTAAAATAACAATAACCGAGATTATTAATTATTTCAACATCATCATTAAGAAATTCCAAAGCCAACAGATAATTTTCAATTGCCTTATCATATTCTTGCAATTTATCGTATGTTAATGCTCTGTTATAAAAATAAATACCTTTCTGATTATCAAGGGAAATTGCCGAATTAAAATAGTTCAATGCCGTAGAATAATCATTTCTTTCGTATAATATTAAGCCTTTATAAAAAGATGCCTGCGGTAAATTATTTCCTACCGAGATTGCTTTATCATAATTATAAAATGCCGAATCTATTTCATTCATCAAATGAAATGCACGAGCTTTAAGATAATAAGCCTTGTTATTATTCTTAATAGATTGGAGGTATGAGTTCATTACAACTATACTATTCGCATAATCCGTTTTAGTATAATAAGTTACAGCTAAATTGTAATAAGCTTTATTCAAATCGGGTTTCAATCTAATTGCTTCATTGAAATAATAGATTGCCGAGTCATACTCGTAAATCTTGAATAAACTTACCCCCTTATTATAATTTTCAAATGCAAAAATTGCATTTTGTGATGTCAATAGGTTTGATTGAATTGCCAAAAAAATAATTATCAGCAATTTCAATACACGCTTCGGCATATTTAATTCTTAATTATCTTTACTGTTTTGTTAATATTATTTGAAATTACTTTAACGAAATATATCCCGCTTTTCTTATCTGAAATATTTATTTGAGTTCTGTTTGTATTATTTCCACTATAGCAAATCAAATTTCCGACAATGTCATAAACATACAAATCATATTTACTGTCATTATTCGCTATATCAATATTATATATTCCTGAGCTTGGATTAGGATATACATTTATGATTTCATTTGAAATATAATCATCAATTCCGAGTTTATTCACAAAATGTATATCATCAATATACAGATTATTACCCATTGTTTTGTAAGATTCAAATCTTATTATTGCCTGTTTGCCATTGTAAGCGGATAAATCAATTATATTACAATCTGTTATGCTGTTATCACACCAATTACTTTCATCAGCAGGAATAAATTCCGAGCTTTGAGGCGAAACAGTTGCAAAGTTGTTATTACCGTCTTCATGATATGAAGCCAGGCGTTGCCAAGTTTCACCACAATCGGTTGATATACTTATGATTAATGTATCGGAATAAGTTGTTCGCATTGCATAAGCATGTTTAAAATGCATTTCAAACTTACTGTCAATATTAACCAATGGAAGTGTAAAATAATCTCTTTGGCTTACAGTATTATAGTTGAAAAAATTCATATAAATTGCTGTATTTGTTCCTTGCGACATTGGTATATTAATTAAATCCCAGGTAATATTATTATCAGGATTCGTAACCGTAATGCCTAAAGATTCCAAGCTTGTTACATTTTCAAAATCCAACGAATAATTAGCTAAATTTATACCCAATGTTGTAATAAACTTTTCCTTTACAACTGTAGTTGATCCGTTTATATTTGTAGCTATAAGTGTAATATTGTAATCAGCAATAGAATTAAAGATTACAACAGGATTTTGCGAATTACTATTTGTTCCGTTAACAAATTCAACAGTATTCGGTTCAAAGGACCAACTCCATTCTATCGGGCATCGATTGCTATTATCAAACAATTCCACGATATTGCCTACGCATGTAGAAGGAGTGTTGGAATAGAAATCTGCTTCAGGACTTTGATCGGAAACGTTAATATAAGATTCTTTTATTTCCGTGAAAGAACCGATTGAATTGGTAACTGTAAGTTTAATTGTTTTTAATCCGGATTGAGAAAATGTTATTCCGGTCGGATTAGCCTGTGTTGAAGTAGCGGGAATACCATCTTCAAATTCCCAGAACCATTCGTCAATAGGATGAAATGTTGTTGTAAAGAAATCCACACCGCAACCGATTGTAACATTTTCATTGCTGGCGTAAAAATCAGCATTGAGAAAGTTTCCTGCAGGAACTTCAAAAGAAATGGTATTGCCTACCGAAGTTATGTTTATTATTTGGATTCCTCCCGGCTGATCATCCATAAGAAAGCAAGGCGGATTTGTTTCATTGCTGAATTCTGTTCTTCCTGAATTGGCAGAAAAATAAGCTTGGCTAATTGTACCGTTTGTTGTAGTATTGTACCCGCCCGGACGGAAAAGGTATAATTCATCAGGAGGACCGCCGGCATTGCCGTTAATAGACGAATTAACACGATAAATCAACAAACCTTCACCAGGTAAAGTGGATTCGAAAAGATGATCTTTATTTCTAAATTCAAACAAGAAAAATTCGTTTGAAGATCCCTGAGCAGCTAATTTATACATGTTGTTAGTCTCCGACCAGGGAGTGTTGAGCGTATATACACCCGGTTCTGTAATTTCCGGAATCTCATCAAGCCAACCTCCGTATTTGTATTTCATGTATGCTGCCATAGATTGAGCGGGATTACCGTTGCTTCCCATAACATCCCACTGACCGATTGGGGTTATTGTATTATCAGAATATCTGTATAAATCGGGAGCACTTAATGAGTGAAACATTTCATGGCACAAAACGCTCGATTGAGAAGAATTAAGATGCTCTTCCAGTTGAAAGTTAAAGTCCCAAACTCTTTTGCCGTGAATATAAGCATTTTCACCATAAAGAGACCATCTGTGAGGCCAAAGTAAAGTAGACCATGCGGTTGTAGCGCCTCTGATAATGAACACCACATTATCAACCATCCCGTCATTATTATAATCAATATCTAAATCGGCAGGAACCATATGTTCAATATATTCCAAAGCATTTTTTAAAAGAGTAAATTCACGATCTCCTCTTTGATTATCATTCTGATAACCCGTAGGTGCTGTAACGGCGTTATATGGCATATAATACTCACGGTTATGAGAATCGGTATAAGAAAGTATCGCAGCAGTTTGTGTCAGGGGATAAAAAGTCGATGCTATTGATAGTTTACCGTAAGAAACTTGTTCGAAATAATTTTTTAAGGATTGATAAGAATTATCGTCGGTTTTGTTGAACATAGTCCAGTAATGCGTTGTATCTTCCGGAAAATTTGTCTGATCGGCGAATTTAATATACACAACCAAATTATTCATTGTACCGAAATTCTTAGAACTTTTTGATGCTTTATATTCTTTGGCTGCAGTAATATCAGGGGTATTATCAATTATTTGTTTTCTGATAGCCGTTTTTGCTTCGGCGGAAATACTTATGCCGGGAATTATTCCGACTGCTGCAGGGTCAATTGTTCCAACAATATATTGTGATGCAATAACATTATCGCCATTTTTTACGGCATAGCAATAAAAACCCTCATCATTTTGAATTATAGTGAAATTATTTTCATCATGTAACCAATTATAAAACTCGTCGCCTGATGCATAACAAGATATAACAGTTCCGTCCGGTTGATTTACCGTAACAGGAAAAGCGACAATATAAGCCGCATACGTATTAAAGAAACAACAAATAAGAAAAATAACGGAGAGTAATAATCTTTTATTCATGATATTAAATTTTTTTAGAATTAATTGCAAATATATACAAATCATTGAAATTTATGATTTTTTTTTATTGTTAACAATTCATAACACAGACAAGAATCATGTATTTAATTTTTTATGTACTTTTGCGGAGTTATTTTAAAATTTAAAGAGATGGAAGATATATATTCAATATATTGGATTATTTTCATTGTTTTGATGGCTTTGAGTTTAATCGTTAGTCAAATGTTAAATTCCAAATTTAAAAAATATTCTAAAGAGCCTTTGCGCAGCGGATTCACAGGCAGGGAAATTGCCGAGAAGATGTTGCAAGACAACGCTATTTATGATGTAAAAGTAATTTCAACAAAAGGACATTTAACTGACCATTATAATCCGGTTACTAAAACCGTGAATTTAAGTGAAAGCGTATTCAATAGCAATAGCGTTGCGGCAGCGGCGGTTGCTGCCCATGAATGCGGTCATGCCGTTCAACACGCTACTAATTACAAATGGTTAAAAATGCGTTCAAGAATGGTTCCTGTTGTCCAATTCGGAACTAATTGGTCGAGATGGTTATTGTTGATAGGTTTATTATTACTCGGAATATCATACTATGTTGGAATGTGGATGGTTTACATTGGGGTTGGATTATTTGCAATATCTACGATATTTGCTTTTATAACCTTACCTGTAGAATATAATGCTTCTTCGAGAGCCTTGAAATGGCTTGAAGCAACCGGAATAACTTCAGGCGCGGAAGCAACTCATGCACAGGATGCTTTGAAATGGGCAGCACGTACTTATGTAGTTTCGGCCATAACATCGCTTGCAACTTTGTTATATTATATTTTATTGATTTTCGGAAGAAGGAATTAATTTTTTACAAAAATAATGGATGACAGGTTAATTTAATTTTTAACTTTGTAAACCGCAAAACCGTCATGGCGAATAAATAATTTAAGACAAATCAACATTTTCCATGTGGTTACTGACGATATGAATTAACATTAAACAATTAAAACTATATTAGTATGAAAAAGTACATCGCAGAAATGATTGGAACCATGGTGTTGGTTTTAATGGGTTGCGGAAGTGCAATCTTTAACGGAGGTGTCGGAACAACGGCACAAGTATTAACTGTAGCATTTGCATTCGGTTTATCTGTAGTAGCAATGGCTTACGCCATAGGTGGAATTTCAGGATGCCATATTAATCCTGCCATCACATTAGGCGCTCTAATCACAGGTAGAATCAGCGGTAAAGATGCTGGAATGTATATGATTTTTCAGGTAATAGGTGCAATTTTAGGTTCGGCAATACTTTTCTTGTTGGTAAAAACAGGAGCAAAACCTGAAATGGCTTATGCAACAACAACCGGCGCAAACTCGGTAGCAAATACGGCATCAATATGGATGGCGTTAATTGCTGAAATCGTATTTACATTTGTATTTGTATTGGTTGTATTGGGCGTAACAGACAAAAAATTAGGAAATTCCTCATTAGCCGGATTAGCAATCGGCTTAACTTTAGTGTTGGTTCATATTGTTTGTATTCCTATTACAGGAACATCAGTTAACCCTGCTCGCAGTATAGGACCGGCTATTTTTGCAGGCGGTGTTGCTTTAAAACAACTTTGGATTTTTATAGTAGCTCCATTCATTGGTGCAGCACTTTCAGCTTACACATGGAAATGTCTAAGTAAAGAAAAAGTGAAATAATAAGAATATGAAATAATAATCAAAAGGACATCGAAAGATGTCCTTTTTTGTTTTCAGAGTAAACAGCAATTATTTTTATCATAGAAAAAACTTTCAAAACAAGATGTTTTTATGAAAATTTTCGTGGAAACGTGATTGTAATTTCCACTCGAAATAAAATCATAATACACAATTTATAGATAAATCTTAGGAATAAGAATTTTTTCAACCTAAGAATCCGTCAATCACATGTTTATATGTATCTCCAATCGGAATGCGAATATTACCGAAAACTATTCTGTTGTTTTCAATAATTTTGATTTTGTTTTTATTGACAATATAAGATTTGTGAATACGTAAGAAATTAGACGGCAATCTTTCCTCCATCGATTTCATTGTGCCGTGTGAAACTATAGGATACGGCTCATTTTCAATGAATATCTTAACATAATCTTTTAATCCTTCTATGTATTGTATTTTATCAAGTTCTATTTGAATGAGTTTGTAATCGGCTCTTACAAACATATATTTGATTTCTTCATTATTATTGCCGGATTCATAGGTTTTTACAACTTTAAACCAATTTAATGCTTTTGTCGCCGATGTGAGAAAATCCGAATATGAAACGGGTTTTAGAAGGTAATCCAAAGCACTAACTTTATAGCTTTCAAGTGCATATTGCTCAAAAGCAGTTATGAAAATTATTTTTGTTTTCTCCGGAACAATGTGTGAAAATTCTATTCCATTGAGATCGGGCATCTGAATATCAAGAAATATCAAATCAACATCTTCTTTGCTGATTGTTTCTATTGCCCCCACGGCACTGGTAAAAGTTCCGACAAGGTCAAGAAAAGCAGTCTTATTAACGTAACTTTTTATTAATTCTAAAGCTAATGGCTCATCATCAATAATAATACATTTTATAATCATGGTTTATTTTGTTTAGAATTTAAGGTTCAGAATTTTGTTTTTATCAGTTTTATCATTGAGCATTGCTAATATTGTTAAAATTATCTTACCTAAAATTAATCGTCAACACCGAATAATAATCTTTCATGTCTTTAGAAATACCCATATTCCATTCATATTTATCAGGATAAAGCAGATTTAAACGTTTGTTTATCAAATCAAGTCCGATACCGGAACCGCTTTTGTCGGATTCTATTGATTTAGGAAAATAACTGTTTTTAACTTCGCAGATTATTTTATTGTCTTTTTCAGATATTTTAATGAAAATATATCCCGGATTATTAGCCGAAATTCCATGTTTAAAGGCATTCTCAATCAGGGAAATAAATACAAGCGGAGCAATTACCGCAGTACTGTTTTCGGGAATTTCAAAACATGTTTCTACTTTTATGTTATCATTCAAGCGAATCTTCATTAATTCAATATATTGCTTGATAAAATCTATTTCTTTATGAATGGATACGAATCTTTCTTTATTGTCGTAAAGTATATGTCTTAACAATTTGCTGAGGTCTTGTACCGCCTGTTGAGCTTTTTCTGTGTTGAAAGCAATCAACGCATAAATGTTATTAAGAGTATTTAGAAGAAAATGCGGATTGATTTGATTTCTCAGATTCAATAATTCCGCTTCGAACTGATTTTTTTCCGCGTCACTTTTAGATTTTTCCAGACTACTCCAGTTTTCAATCATTTTAATTGCAATGCTGATGATAATAAGCATTACCAAAACTAAAAAATCTCTTGATAACATAAAAAGTGTACGTGCCCAAGGCGATTCGTCGAATCTCCTCATTGGCGGCGGCACATCTTGAGGTTTCATAATATAATGCGGAATTGCATACATCAGAGCCATAAAAATCAATACAAGAATTATATTGATAATGACAAATATTTTGATATTTCGCTTTAAAAAATATTTTGGAATGAGTATGAGATAATTGATATAAAAGAGTATTATAAAAAATGATGTAAATATAATGTGCAGGAAAAACTTGTTGGTATTAAATGTCTCTCCTGTTCCCATTAAAATTATCGGGAAACACATTATTATTAACCATACCAAAATATGTAAGGTTATCAGTAAATTTTTTGTTTTTTTATTTTGATTTATAAACATAATAATATTTTAATTCTATTCATATCTTAATGCATCTATAGGATCTAAGTTTGATGCTTTGCGGGCGGGATACCAACCGAAGAACACACCGATTACTGTGCAAACACCAAAACTCAATATTATACTCCAGGATGTGATAAACACTGCCCATTGGGTTAGCATTTGAACAAGATATGTTACTGAAACACCGATGAGAACGCCAAGCAGTCCGCCGACTATACTGATAACGGTTGCTTCTATTAGAAATTGTGATAGGATATCGGTAGGTCTGGCTCCGACACTCATACGCAATCCTATTTCTTTGGTTCGTTCGGTAACACTTACGTACATGATATTCATAATGCCAATTCCGCCAACTACCAAAGAAATTCCGGCAATACATGCAAGCAATATAGTCATAACATCAGAAACCGATGACATCATTGAACTCAATTCCTGCTGTGACCTGATGGTAAAGTTGTCTACAGCACCTTCTTCTAATTTGTGATTCTGTCTTAAAATACTCCTGACTTCCTCAATTGCAATTTCGGTATATTCTTCGGATATAGCAGAACAATAAATTCCTTGAAGATAAGTTATAGCAGCGAGCCGTTTCATTACAGTGGTATAAGGTGCAAGTACAACAGCATCCTGGTCCATGCCCATACTGTTATAACCTTTTTCTTGAAGAACACCTACAATGGTAAAAGGCATTTTATTGAAACGAATGGTTTGTCCGATCGGATCCTCGCCGTTTGTAAAAAGATTATCGACAATAGTTTTACCAATTACGCAAACTTTAGCGTTATTAAAAATATCGGCATCGGAGAACATTTCTCCATAACCTATTTTCAATTGTCTGATTTCCAAATAATCTTGATTAACGCCGTTAATACTTCCGGGATAATTATTGGAACCGAAGATAAATTGTCCGCCGGATGAAACATTCGGGCTGGTATATGGTACAAGGAAAGCTTCGTCACGAATTGAATAAAAATCTTCGAGTTTAAGAGTTTGCATTGCGCTCGGATCTTGTCGTACGCCGCCACGACTTTCAGCTCCCGGATGAATCATAATCATATTACTTCCCATCTCGGAAACTTGTGACTGAATACTTTTCTTGGAACCTTGCCCGATTGCCAGCATGGCAATTACTGATGCTACCCCGATAATTATTCCCAGCATTGTGAGAAAGGTACGCATTTTGTTGTTAGCAAGCGCTTTAAGTGATATCTTGAATAGATTTAGTATATTCATTGAGTTTAATTTTTGATATTAATTAGTCTTCTTCTACCGGTAACGACTTTAAAGTCTTTTCTGCATCCAGAATATTGTCGTTATAAGTATCTTCAACCAAACGTCCGTCTCTTAGAAAGAGATTTCTGCTGCAATATTTTGCTATATCAGCGTTGTGCGTTACAAATATTATGGTTTTGCCTTCACGGTGTAACTTTTGAAATAAAGTAAGAATTTCAAAAGAAGTGCGGGTATCAAGATTTCCGGTTGCTTCATCGGCTAAGATAACCGCAGGATCGTTAACGAGTGCACGTGCAATGGCAACTCTTTGCATTTGTCCGCCGCTCATCTGATTACTTTTGTGCATCAGCCTGTCGCCGAGTCCGACTTCTTTCAAAGATGTGATTGCTTTATCTCTGCGAACTTTTCCGCTGATCGATGAGTTGTATAACAAAGGCAACTCAACATTTTCAACAGCTGTAGTCTTAGCGAGCAAATTGTAATTCTGGAATACAAAACCGATTTTTCTGTTTCTTAAAACAGCTCGTTCGTTTTTACTCATCTTTTTAACCGAAACACCATCCAGCAAATATTCTCCCGAAGTAGGAGTATCCAGACAACCTATGACATTTAGCAAAGTCGATTTTCCTGAGCCCGAAGTTCCCATAATGGTAACAAATTCACCTTCGGTAATCGTAAAAGTAACATTTCTCAAAGCATGAACAGTTTCTTCACCAACGACAAAATCGCGACAAATATCATTAAGTTGTATTACCGGTTTAGATATTTTATTATTGGTCATAGTTTTACAAAATTAAATTAATGACGTTGTGGCATAAAAGGTGAGCTTCCATTACTTCCGTTATTATTTCCATTTCCAGTATTAGGTACTTCACCGGCAACAGCCTCTGTAATAACTTGAGTTCCTTCACTTATTCCGCTTACGATTTCAGTAAGATTATTTCCGGAAATTCCAATCTCAACAGCTTTTGCATTGAAATTATTTCCGTCGCGTGTCCAAACAACACTTTTAGAATTAACATTGTTGATTACGGCATCTTTCGGTAAGAAGCGAGCATCAGGAGTAAATCTTAATGCTTTTGAAGGAATGGTAAGAATATCAGTTTTTTCGATAGTGTAAATTGAAATATTTGCTGTTAATCCGGGTTTTAATTTTAAATCGGGATTATAAGCACTGATAACAACTTCATAAGTAACAACATTACTTGTGATTTGTGCTTCCTGCCTAACTTGCGTAACGTCTCCTTTAAAGATTTCTCCCGGAAATGCATCGACAGAAAATTCTACTCTTAATCCTTCCTTTATACCACCGATATCCGCCTCGTCAACATCCGCAATAACTTGCATTTGAGTGAGATCGTTAGCAATTGTGAACAAAGTTGGCGTACTGAATGATGCCGCAACAGTCTGGCCTTCTTCAACTGCTCTACTCAAAACAACACCGTCGATAGGAGAATAAATTGTAGCATAGCCCAAATTAGTTTGAGCTTTGGCCAAATCATTTCTACTTATATCATAACTGTTTTTCGCCTTTGAATAATTGTAGTATGAAAGTTCATAATCCGAATCACTAATTAATTGTTTATCATGCAATGTCTTATTACGAAGATAATTTTTTTCTTGATATTCGAATTCGGTTTTTGAAATAGCAAGATTACTTTGTTTCGATTCAAGTTCATTTTGCAAATTTGTTTTGTCGAGCTCGGCAATAATCTGACCTTTCTTTACTTCACTGTTATAATCGACATAAATATTGCTGACGATACCGGATACCTGGGTACCTACTTCAACTTGGATAATTGGTTCTAAAGTTCCTGTTGCCGTAACGATATGACTGATTGTGCCTTTTGATACCGGAGCGGTTTTGAATACGATATTGCTTTTTGTCGATTTATTCGAGAACAGGTAGAAACCTAAACCCACAATTGCTGCAACAATTACGATAATTATAATTATTTTTACTGTTTTTTTCATCTTTTTCATAAGAATGATATTTTATTTGTTTTTCTAATCTATTTTTATTTATACTTTCTAAGTCTTAGGGAAGTTTTTTTTTCCGATTTTTCTACTTTTGTTTCTCCTCCTTTTACTTGCCTTGATAAAAATCCAATAATTTAATATTGAGTATTGCCATATACTTTGCTTGAAGCAGATTTTGTTGGGCAGATAAAAGATTATCTTTTTCGATTAATAATTCGGATGTATTTTTTAACCCGACATTAAATTGCTCTTCTACTAATCCGTAGCTTACTTCTACTGATGACAAGTTTTCTACCGAAGCCCGGTATTGTTCTTGAGAACCGAAAGCATCAAGCCACAGAGATTCAATGGTTTTATACAAAACTTTTTGCTCGTCAATAAGATTTAATTCGTTAGTGATTGTGTTCAGTTTTGCTGTTTCTATGCTGCTTTTTGTTTGACGCTGATTTAATATAGGCACTGAAAGAGAGACTCCTACATGATTATTCCAACCATATTTTAGTTGTTCACCTACATTATCGGATATTAAATCGTGTTGAGTACCTATTCCGGCGCTCATCGAAATCTTAGGATAATAACCGGCTTTTGCAATTCTAAGATCTAAGTCTGAAGTTTCAAGAGTGAGTTTGCTTGCGAGGATTTCCGGTCTGGTTTCCAGCGCAGCTTGATAAACAGTACTAACAGACGGAAGTGTAGTAAGAAAATCATTTTCATCATAACTCAAAATATCAATATTAATATCCGACTCCAATTCTAATACTTGTTTTAATTGAAGTTGATAATTTCTCAAGGCATTCTGAGAAACTATCAGTTGATATTTAGAATTACTGTACTGAGCTTCAAGCTGAGCAACATCACTTTTTGCTACAGAACCTGCTTCAAGCAAATGTTGTCCGCGTTCAAGCAAAGATTTATTTAGCTCCACAGTATTTTCATTTGTTTTTACAGATTCAGCCGCATATAAAATTTGAATATACAATTGAATAACGGTCTCAGTAATAGAATTCTGTGTTTGATAAACATTCAACTCACTTATACTATCGTACATTTCCTGCTTTTTAATAGTTTTATTTCGAGTCCCGTTAAAAACAGTCCATGATGCATTAAGATTATAACTTCCACCTAAAGAGTTAATAGTATTGTTTTCACTGAAAGGTCTGTTGGTATAATCATATCCCGCGGCAAAAGACAAACTCGGAAATAGTGCTCCTTTGGCGGTTTTAGTATTTACCAAGCTTTCTTCATAAGCAACTTTACTTTTCTTGATTGTGATGTTTTGTTCTATGGCGTGATTGATACAATCATCAAGAGTCCATGTTTGATTGTCCGTTTGCGATATAATACTGTTACAGACAAAAACAAAACTCATAGTACATATTATTTTACATAGTTTCATAAGAATGATTTTAACTAATTCGTGACAAAAGTAGTTGTTTTTCCCAGCATTTAAAATTGCCTTTTCGACGAAATTGTAGAAAATTTAGACGGAATGACAAAGTTAACAGAATTTAACTTATAGATTGATAATATGTTTGCAAGTGCATATTATAAAAAATATAATCGAAATAGAATATATTAGTTTCGATTTTAATCTAACAGATAAAATACCTACACTTAGCTTTTTGAATGCGTAATAAATAATTACCCGAACAAGCATATTCTAATAGTACAAATATTGATAGCACTTTCTGATTAGATAGTACTTTCCTCGATATCAAAACTATTTTCCACTTGTCAATGAATTATTTACTAAGAAAAAAATAAAATCAACGGAATATTATTCATATGAGAATCTTTAAAGTTTTTGTCGGGATTCATATCCCGAAAACATAAAAAAATCCAAATTTTTGCGTACCTTTGCACCCTTTTTCAAATTAGTAATGAACAGCTGGAAAAAAATATTTACAATCATTTGGACGGGTCAGATATTCTCGATACTTACAAGTAATACGATTGGTTATGCAGTTACTTTCTGGTTGAGTATAGAAACAGGCAAGCCGGGTGTTTTAGCTATGTCTTATATAGCTGCATTATTACCTCAGGCAATATTAGGAATTTTTTCCGGAGTCATTGTCGACAGATTCAACAAAAAAGCGATAATGATTTTGGCGGATGTTTTTATTGCAACATGTACTTTGGTATTAGCATTAATATTCTTTCTTGGTATAGCCGAACTATGGCATATTTATATTTTGCTTGCTTTACGTTCAGCAGGGTCTGCATTCCATGGACCTGCATGGCAAGCGGCGATTCCTCTTTTAGCACCGCATGATAAATTAACACGAATTGCCGCTGTTAATCAAACGATTATCTCTTTAAGCACAATTGCAGGACCGGTTTTAGGCGCATTGTTGATTTCGGTTATGGATATGTCGTATATACTTTTAATTGATGTTTGCGGAGCTTTAATTGCCTGTACGGCATTATTGTTTATTAAGATTCCGAAAGTAAAAACCGAAATAGAAGCAATACGGCTCAATGTTTTTAGGGATATAAAAGATGGCGTAAATGAAATTTTAAAACATACCGGATTAATCTGGATCATAATATTTTCTATGCTCTCCAATTTTTTTATTATGCCTATTGGTGCTTTATTCCCGTTAGTTTCTCTACAGCACTTTATGGGCAATGAATTTCACATGAGTGTTGTGGAAATGGCGTGGGGCGGAGGTATGCTTATCGGCGGTGCCATTATCGGTATTATCAATAACAGATTCAATAAAGTTGATATAATCAATTATATGTACTTTACGACAGGGATTAGTTTCTTTATTTCCGGATTGCTCCCGCAGTCGGGATTTGTTTGGTTTGTTATCTTAGCTGTCTTAAGCGGTATTTCATGGGCTTTATACTTGCCGTCGGTTACGGTAGTCCTGCAAACCATTGTTAAACCGGAAGTTCTCGGTAGAGTTTTTGCCTTAACAATGAATGTAAGCATGCTGCCGTCAATGTTAGGATTGTTGGGAACCGGTTTCATTGCGGAAAAAATCGGAATGCTGAATATTTTTGTAATTGGCGGATTGGGCATCGTATTGATAGGGGTTATTTCGGAGATGTTACCATCAATTAAGGTGTTGCGAAAAAATGTTGAAACAACAAATAAAACAGACTGATTTTATTATGTTGAATAGTCTCACATTTGGCTCAAAACAAATCCTGAAATAGAATTAGGAATGTAAGAAAATATTAAATTTTTTATTTATTAAAAAAATTAATATTTCTAATTAGTTTTCAAAAAATTGTTTATATTTGCGAGAATTTTTGGACTTTTCGAACGGAATATTATTTTAATGAATCTGATTTTTTTATGATTGGTTTGATATTACTTTTATTTCATATGATTGAAAATAATATTCATTTAATTTATTATATTTCAGCTAATAAGCATCGGTATAAATTATACGAAAATTTAAGAAGCTATTTTACAACCACACACTATCTATATAACAAAGACAATGAAAAAGAATGGATAAAAGAAAGATATTCTTTCTTTGAGCGACCCTTTGGTCGCAAAATTAAAAATTAAGAACCGATAAATATTTTAAAAATTTCGAAAAGATTTAATATAAAATATAACAAATAAAAAATTATGAAAAAATTTATATTTATAATGGCTTTATTTATACTTCCATATTCTGTCATTTTTGGACAAATAGGAATGTACGTGTCAATTAAAGATTATCTTCCGACTAACACAAATACTCCAAAGACTTCATCGCAAATTACGGTAACTTGTTCTTGGGTATTAGAGAACGGAACTATATATTCTAATGCTGTAGATGTTCAAAATGCACCGGATAATGGTTCGGAAATATTAATATTTGTACCATTTAACGGAACTTTTGAAGAAACATTCGATGTAGTAAAAACTTGTGGCTATGCTTCTGTAAATGTTCCTGAAGTTATGGTTTGTTCCATAGCAATTTGTCATAAAGAATTTGCTGATAGAGTAATTCTTGATAGTTGGACAAACGGGACAGAAACAAAGTGTAATTTATGTGAAGTTTCCTCAACAGAAACAGATAAAAATATCATTAATAATTAAACTAAAAAAAATAAAATTATGAAAAAAAGTATATTTATAATAGCATTGTTTATGTTATTATCTTCTGCCGTTTTCGGGCAAACAGGAATGAGTGTATTAATTAAGAACTATAATCCGAGTACTTCAAAAACATTAAAAGTTAATCCGCAAGTTACAGTATCGGTTATATGGACATTAGCAAATGGAACGCGGTATACCAATGCCGTAACCGTATTAAATACTCCGATTGATGGTTCTGATATACCGGTTTTTGTACCATTTAACGGAACTTTTCCGGAAAGTTTTAATGTAGTAAAAACTTGTGGTAGTGCTTCTGTAAATATTCCGGGAATTATGGTTTGTTCCAGGGCAATTTGTGCAGATGAATTTATAGATCGAATAATTCTTAGTAATTGGGTAAACGGCACGGCAACATCGTGTATTTTATGTCTTGAGACAATGGAAACAGATTAAAAAATAATTAATAATCAAACTAAAAAAATAAAATTATGAAAAAAAGTATATTAGTAATAGCATTGTTTATGTTATTATCTTCTGCCGTTTTCAGCCAAACAGGGATGAATGTATTAATAAAAGATTACAACCCTAATACTTCAAAAACATTGAAAGTTAACCCACAAATTACAGTAACGGTTACATGGATATTGGCTAATGGGACAAAATATAATAATGCCGTAACCGTTTTAAATGCTCCGATTGATGGTTCTGATATATTGGTTTATGTTCCGTTTCCGGGAACATATGCCGAAACATTCCAGGTAGTAAAAACTTGTGGTAATGCTTCTGTAAAAATTCCGGGAATTATGAATTGTACTAATGCAATTTGTTGTACATGCTTTTTAGACAGAGTAATACTTGACTATTGGAGTAATCTTTATTCTTCAATATGTAATCTTTGTAATACGATAGAGCCATAAAATTTATCAAGGGAGAAAAAAGTGTCAAAAGTAGTTTTTATTTCAAAAAGGATTGAACATAAAAATAATCTGCTTATTGTGTTTTGTGAATTATTATAAAACCTTAATTGTTTTATTGATATAATTTTACTTTTGACACGTTTCTTAATAAATTAATTATTCGGAATTATATTTTCAAAGTTTTGATCTATAGTTTTCATTCTTTTTTGTAGAATAAATTATTGATATTCTTAATCATATTTATCGGGATTGAAATCAATTCCATGATAGATTTTCCTTATTCTGAATTCCCGGATATTTCAACATAATTAAATTATAAAGGTTGCAATTAATTATAGTAATTCAATCGCTTTGAACGGCTGTATTTTGCCGGTTTATTTTATGAAGGTTAAATAAGTTCAAGATAATTGATTTGAGTTTTTAATGTTTTTCCTGACTCAACATTCGTTGCTCCAAATTCTTCATTCTAAATTAAAAAAATTATCTTTGCAAGTTGAAATAGAAATTGAAATATCATGACCGTTCAAGAACGCGCGCAACAGCTTGTTGAAAACTTCGCTTATTTTGACGATTGGACAGACAAGTATAATTATATTATCGAAATGGGAAAGCAATTACCCGTAATTGATGATAAATATAAAACTCCGGAATATACAATATCCGGTTGCCAGTCGCAAGTTTGGCTTCATGCCGATTATAAAGATGGAAAAGTTTTTTTTACTGCCGATAGCGATGCTATTATCACAAAAGGTATTATTTCATTGTTGATAAATGTTTTGTCTGACGCCACTCCTGATGAAATAATTAATGCGGATCTTTCGTTTATAGATGAAATCGGTTTAAAAGAATATTTATCACCCACACGCTCAAACGGATTACTTTCTATGCTTAAACAAATGCAAATGTATGCTTATGCCTTCAGAGAGAAAAAATAATATTATCGAAGCATTGAAAAAAGTTTACGATCCGGAGATTCCGGTCAATGTTTATGATTTGGGGTTAATTTATGATATCATTGATAATGATGGAGATGTAAAAATTGTAATGACTCTCACAGCTCCAAATTGTCCGGTGGCGGAAATTTTACCTTTAAACGTAAAAGATGCCGCTATGGCTGTTGATGGTGTAAAAAATGTTGATATAGAAATTACTTTTGAACCGGCTTGGTCTCCGGAAAAAATGTCTGATGCGGCAAAAATTGCCTTAGATATGCTCTATTAATAATGGTTGATTCAAGATTTAAAATACTTTCCAAAATAAATTATCCTTCGGATATTAAAAAACTTGATATTACCGACTTACCGGAATTGTGCAAGGAATTAAGACAATATATTATTGAAGTAATATCCTGTAACGCCGGCCATCTGGGTTCAAGCTTAGGCGCTGTAGAACTCACTGTTGCAATACATTATGTTTTTGATACGCCTTATGATAATCTGATTTGGGATGTGGGCCATCAAGCCTATCCACATAAAATTCTAACTGGCAGAAAACAGGAATTTGATACTATAAGAACTTACGGCGGTATCAGCGGTTTTCCAAAAATGTCCGAAAGCGAATATGATGCTTTCGGCACCGGTCATGCTTCTACTTCAATCTCAGCCGCTTTCGGTATGGCTATTGCCGCACTACAAAACAAAGAATACGATAAACACAGCATTGCTGTTATTGGTGACGGTTCTATGGGCGGCGGAATGGCTTTCGAAGCTTTGAATAATGCCGGCGCAACAAATGCAAATCTCCTTATCATTCTGAACGACAACGGAATTGCAATAGACAAAAGTGTAGGAGCAATCAAAGAATATCTGCTCCATATGTCTATGTCGAAATCCTATAACGATTTCCGCGATAAACTTTGGAATATCCTTTCGGGAAATGAAAAGAAACGGCGGCAAAGACGCATGCTCCGACAAATCAAACATCATATCAAATCATCAATCTTTGATGAAGGTAATCTTTTCGAGTCGCTCGGAATGAGATATTTTGGTCCTACAGACGGTCATAATGTTATTGAACTTGTTGAAAATCTAATCAAACTGAAAAGTCTTAAAGGTCCGAAGTTGTTACATTGTATAACTACAAAGGGAAAAGGTTATTTAGAGGCAGAAAAAGATCAGGTTAGATTTCACGCACCGGGAACTTTTGATATCGAAACGGGAAATTCAATAGAAGAAGTAAAGGATTTGCCTCCGAAGTATCAGGATGTGTTCGGAAAAACAATTACTAAACTTGCGACAATAAATGATAAAATTGTAGGTATTACAGCCGCTATGCCAACAGGTTGTTCTTTAAATATCATGATGGAAAAATTTCCGGATAGAGCTTTTGATGTGGGAATTGCCGAAGAACATGCGGTTACTTTTGCCGCCGGACTTGCCGCTAAAGGATTGAAACCTTATTGTGCTATTTATTCTACCTTCCTTCAAAGAAGTTATGATCAGATAATTCATGATGTTGCACTTCAAAAGTTGCCGGTAGTATTTTGCATTGATAGAGCCGGATTAGTAGGCGAAGACGGTCCGACTCACCATGGTAATTTCGATCTTGCTTACCTGCGCTCAATTCCTAATATGATTATTGCTGCTCCGCTAAATGAATATGATCTTCAGGATATGATGTTCACCGCCCAATATTCCGAATTACCCTACGCCATTCGCTATCCGAGATGCAGGGGAATTTATCTGAATTGGGAAAAAGAAAACTTCGAATTTGTTAAAACCGGAAAAGGAAAAATTTTAAGACAAGGTGAAGATGTTGCAATAATTTCCATTGGGCATATAGGTAATGAAGTGATGAAGGCAATTGAATTGGCAAAAGAAAAAGCGGATATCAATCCTACTCATGTTGATATAAAATTCCTCAAACCGATTGATGAAGAATTGTTGCACGAGATTTGTAAAAATCATAAAAAAATAATTACAGTTGAAGACGGTACAATTGTAGGCGGCCTTGGTTCTGCGGTTTTAGAATTTGTTTCGGATAATAACTATGATTGTAAAGTTAAAAGATTAGGTATTCCCGATAAGTTTATCGAACATGGCTCTTTGTCGCAATTACATAAAATTTGCGAAATCGATACAGAAAGTATCATGTCGGAAATACTAAAAATAAAGAAATTATGATTACGGGAGAAACTATAAAAGCTCTGAAAACGAGGTTGGATGCCTTAAGGAGGTATCTTTGACATTGAAGGAAAAAAATCTTCGATAGAAGCTTTAGATAAGGAAACGCAAAAGCAAGGTTTTTGGGATGACCCGAAAGAAGCGGAAAAATTATTAAAACAAATTAGGGACGTAAAATTCTGGGTTGATAAGTATAATGATGCTGTAAACGCTTATGATGATTTACTTGTTATTGAAGAATTTGGTAAAGAAGGTGAAGCGAGCGAAAAAGAAATTGAAGATGCATATAACAATTCTTTGAAACTTATTGAAGACCTTGAATTTTTGAATATGCTCGGCGAAGAGAGCGATAAATTCGGAGCAATGCTTTCAATAAATCCCGGCGCAGGAGGTACGGAAAGTCATGATTGGGCGGAAATGTTAATGAGAATGTACCAACGCTGGGGCGAAAGAAATAATTTTACAGTAAAATTACTCGACTATCAAGCAGGAGATGTTGCCGGTATTAACTCCGTAACAATGGAATTCGAAGGCGATTATGCCTTCGGTTATCTAAAAGGTGAAAACGGAGTTCACAGGCTTGTCCGTTTATCTCCTTTCGATTCCAATAATCGTCGCCATACTTCTTTTGCTTCGGTTTATGTTTATCCGGTAGTAGATGATAATATCGAAATAGAAATTAATCCTGCTGATATAAAATGGGATACCTTCCGGTCCGGCGGTCCCGGCGGTCAAAATGTTAACAAGGTTGAAACGGCGGTTCGATTAAAACACGAGCCTTCCGGAATAATCATTGAATGCCAGGAAACACGTTCACAACTTCAGAATAAAGATAAAGCTATGAAAATGTTGCGGTCGCAACTTTATGAAATTGAACTTCGTAAAAGAAAAGAGGCGCAATCGGAAATAGAAGGAGCTAAGAAAAAAATAGAGTGGGGCTCTCAGATCCGCTCTTATGTTATGCATCCGTACAAAATGGTGAAAGATTTACGTACTAATTATGAAACATCGAATGTTCAGGCTGTTATGGATGGAGATTTGAATGAAATGCTAAAAGCTTATTTAATGGAATTTGGAAAAAATTAAAATTATCTTTATTTTTGTTGCATGGAAAAATATAGAATAGAACACGATACTTTAGGTGAAGTTAAGGTTGATAACAGTAAAATGTGGGGAGCTCAAACGCAGAGAGCATTTGAAAACTTCGAATTTTCATTATATACAATGCCGATGGAAATTATTTATGCTCTCGCTATAGTAAAAAAAGCAGCGGCAGCGGCTAATGCCGACTTAAATGTTTTATCGCAAAGAAAGGCAGATTTAATTATGCAGGCTTGTGATGAAATTATTGACGGCGAATATGATGATCAATTTCCGTTGCGGATTTGGCAATCCGGCTCCGGTACTCAGACAAATATGAATGTCAATGAAGTTATTGCCAACATTGCACAAATCAACAGCGGCGGAAAACTTACCGATAAGAAAAAAGTTTTGCATCCGAATGATGATGTTAACAAGTCGCAATCAACAAACGATACTTTTCCTACGGCAATGTATATTGCTTGTTTCAAGATATTATCGGAAACAACATTACCGGCTCTGGTAACTTTGCATACGGCGCTGCAACAAAAAGCAGATGAATTTGCATATATTGTAAAAACAGGAAGAACTCATTTGATGGATGCCACACCTGTAACTTTAGGACAGGAATTTTCTGCTTATTCTTCCCAAATAAAGCATTGCATCGAATATTTAAAGCAATCTATGGAATATCTTACCGAACTTGCAATCGGCGGTACTGCAACAGGAACAGGACTAAACACTCCTCCGGGATATGATCTCAAAACCGTTGAATACATTAACAAATTCAGCGGGTATGAATTTCAAGTTGCGGAAAATAAATTTGAAGCATTAGCAATTCATGATGCACTTGTAAACGCTTCTTCGGCCATCAGAACGGCTGCAATGAGTTTGTTTAAAATTGCAAACGATATTCGTTTGGAAGCATCGGGTCCGAGATGCGGCATAGGAGAAATAATAATTCCGTCTAACGAACCCGGTTCATCAATAATGCCCGGGAAAGTAAATCCGACACAATGTGAGGCTGTTACTATGGTTTGTGCGAAAATATTCGGCAATGATGCAACGATTGCCTTCGTAAACAGTCAGGGTCACTTTCAGCTAAATGTTTTCAAGCCAGTTATGGCATTTTGTTTCATCGAATCGGCACGATTACTTGCTGAGGTAATTAATTCGTTTAATGTTCATTGTATTACCGGAATCGAACCTAATTATGAGAATATTCAGAAAAATTTGGATAATAGTTTAATGTTGGTAACCGCATTAACTCCTAAAATTGGTTATGAAAAAGCTGCCGTTATTGCAAAAACTGCGTATAACGAGAATATTACCTTACGCGAAGCCGCATTAAAATTGGAATTTGTTACTGAAGAGGAGTTTGATGAAATAATTAATCCTGAGAATATGGTTTGATTTAGTTAAGAGTTAAGAGTTATGAATTATGAATAGGAAAGATAACAACGATGATTGTTAGGATAATGACTGAAACAATTTGAAAATAAAAAATAATTACTCAGTTGTCTTACTTAATGAAATGACTTTCTCATTATTAAATTTCTCACTTTTTTATTGATAACGGCTTACAAATCTCGGATTTAAAATTTTCTAAAGATTACACAATTACAAAATTCACAACCATGAATGTTTCTGCTTATAACAAAATATCTTCGCTCTGTTCCCGAAAGGAAATGTGTTGCAGTGATGCAAAAAACTATTTAAGAAAATTTAAAGAGCTCTCAGAACAAGATAAACAAGAGATTATTGATAGTTTAGTTGATGAGAAATTTATTGATGAAGAACGTTTTGCGAAGGCTTTCGTAAACGATTCATATAAATACAATAAATGGGGGAAAAATAAAATCATTTACACACTCAGAGCGAAAAATATTCCTGAAAGTATTATTACTTCGGCAATAAATACTATTGATGAAGAAATATATAAGGAAATCAAAGAATCATTGGCTAAAAACAAAAGAGACACACTCGAAGAAGATGATCCTGCGAAAGAGAATAAGGTGAATACTTTTTTAAGATCTAAAGGATTCTAAGGATTGGAAAATATTAATAATAAAGTCGAATAAGTTGAAAGCAGATTAATTAAAAATTAGAAATGTAAGTTTAAAAGAGCAAAAATTAAAAAATTATTAAAATGTTAATTTAAAAAAAATTTGTTATTACGGCTATAAAAATATTTTAAATGTAAAATAAGATATTTTGGTATTTAACATAAAAATATTTTTTTTATAAACATAAGAATTTAGTTTAAAATTATTTATATCTTTGCGATGACATTTCATTAATTTAACTAAAAACTTATGGGGCTATGGAGAAATTTATTTTATCTTTTTTATTATTTATCATTTTTGTTTCGCAATTGTTTGGCCAAAATTGTTGGGATTGCCCGACAGAAAATAAAGCAGTAGGTTTATCCTCCATATCTATAGGAACATCAACCTCAGTTACTGGATTAAATTCATTTGTGGGAGGTGCGTTCTCACAAGTATTGGCTTCCAACAGTTTTGCATACGGTAATTATGCAATAGTACAATCAACTGCCGGCGGTAGTATGGCTTTAGGAAATAATCTAAAAGTCGGTTTACCGAACTCAATTCTTATAGGTTTGGGAATCGACAAGTATAACAATCTTGAAAATAATATTACCAATAGTATAATGCTTGGAGTTACGGCAGTGCCGTCGCTTACAATAGTACGCCAGTCCAATATTTCTTTACCTGGTTATATAGGTATAGGTACCACCACTCCAACGGAGTTATTAAGTGTTGCCGGGAATTTATTATTAGAAAGTGCATCTGCTAATTCGGGTGAATTAAAGTTTAAGTATAATAGTAGTATTGCAAACGACACTTGGGTTGTTTTTTCAAACAATACCGGTTTACGTTTTGATTATAGAACAGAGGGAATTGGAAGTAAACCAAAACAGATATTGTTTTTAAGTAATAATGAAAAAGTAGGAATAGGCACTATATTACCTTCGGAACGTTTACATGTTACCGGAAATATTTTGTCAGAAGATAAAATAATAGCAAAAAACGAAATTATGATGGTTCCCGATCATACTTCAAATGTAGGTTGGCATATAAAACGCGAGACATCTGGTTTATATTTTATCTATGAAGCCGGCGGAGCTATTGATGTTACTAAATATAATTTGTATATAGAAAATAACGGCAATGTAGGATTAGGCACACTTTCACCTACCAAGAAATTAGATGTAAACGGAGATATTAA
>JAISNV010000027.1 GCA_031276035.1 Bacteroidales bacterium
CAGTTTCTTTTGGTTGGGTAAGCCGTCAGCAGTGGCGGTATTGTCTTTACCGATATAAATTCGTCCGCCCTGCACGTTAGCAAAGCCGCATATTCATTTGAGATAGTCGTCGTGTCAGCGCCCCAAAAATGATGGCTATCAACCAACATCATAACTCTCCAAAACATCTTTATATTTTGCTTCAAGTTCATTTAATGCAGCAAGCATAGATTGTCTTCGATATATTTCTGCTAATGCTTTTTTAGGATAATATTTATTTTTCTCTTTGTTGACACATTCCTTTAAGATAGAAATTGATTTTGAAATGTCTTTATTAACATAATACTCATATTCTCCTTGCATTACAGTTGCAATATTTTCCGCTTTAGTTTCAAAACTTCTTTTAATATTTTTCAAAAGTTCATTAAGTATATCTATATCTGCGTTAGAGATATAGTGTTTTCGCGTTAAGCATATAAAATATGCTTGTATATGAAAAGCATTAAGTTTTTGATTTTCATAATTTGATTTTGATAAATCAAGAGCCTCTGAAAATTTATTTTTTACTAAAAGTACATTGACTAATTCTCTTTTAGATTTTTGTGAATTAGGGTTTTTTTTGATAGCTTCTTTTAAATATTGTTCGGCTGAATCATATTGTTTTTTTATTCGATAATAAAAACCTAGCAAAAATTTGTAATCTGTCCCCTCTATTGATTGTACTTCGGTTTCAAAACGAATATCTGATAACCTTGCCAAAGATAAACATAACCAATATCTAAATTCTCTAATTGAATTTTCGGCTAGTTTTCTTTGATTTTCTAAAACTTTATCTATAAGTGATACAACCGTTGTATATTTTTCCTTAGAATAAAGCTCAACAATAGTTTTTAAAACAAAAGAAGGCACATAGTATCTATGAGGTAATGATAATCCATTAATTATTGCACCTTTTACGGAATGCAACAATTCTGATATATCTTGAAAATCAGTTGTTTTTCCTTCATTTTGAATAAATTCTGTAAGGTTGTTTTTGATTTTTTGTTGATAAGTGGGATTTAATTTTGCTTTTGAACGTGTTAAAAAATCTGCGATTGCATAATGGATCTTTATGTATTCTTTGCTAGCACCAATTAAATCAAAAACACTTTTTATAAAAAAATCTTCTAACAATTCGTTTACTTCATCGGTATTTCCAACGATTGAATATAATAAATCGTAACTTATAAATTCAAAATTAGATAATAACACTAAAAGATCGAATGCAAAGCTGCCTTTCTTTTTAATATCGTCAATTAAATAAAATACCTTTGTTTCTCCAAAATCAATAATGTCTTGCTTATTTTTAATAGTATCAAATATTCCAAACTCATTTATCTGTTCTACAGCGTAATGAGTTTGTGCTGGTATTCCATTCAATAGGGATAAAATTTCAAGCGATTGTTCCCTTTTTAAGTCAATATGCAAAAGAGAACAATATTTTACAAAAAGTTTTTCTGTGTCTTTTTCTGATAAACTTGTAAGATTAAAATGTAATAATAAATCTTTATTATTTCTTAAAACATCATTAGAAGGTCTAAAGAGAGAGATGATGCATAGAGTAAATGTATTATCAAATTCTCTATCATTAATAATTTCTAAAAACCACTTTGATATTTGTTTTGTAGGTTGAATTATACATCCAGAGTCAATTATAAAAATGTATTCATTTGATTTTTTGACATCTAATAAAAGTTTTTTTGCACCATCAATTTTTTGCTCATATTCAAGTTCATTTAATTGTTCTAAAAAATCTTTCGAGTTTTCTCCATTTGAGTCCTGCAATTTTAACATAAAATCTTCAATACTTTCTTTACTATCAAGAGTAATATAAATTGGGACATAGGTGTCATTTATTCTATTATCTCTTTGAAGTGCTTTTCTTAAAAAAGTTCTTCTTCCTATACCTTCGAAACCTGATACAATTATTGATTTAGGTTCTATGTCATCAACACTATAAATTTTTGCCTCAAATTGGTCAAAAACATCTTGTCTTCCTACAAATAATGATTCTTTTGCTTTGAAAATAGGATTTTTTTCTATGGAAATTTCTCTTAATCTCTGCTTTATTTTTTTAAAAATAATAAAATGATTTGTTATAGGTTTTAATAAATATTTTCTGATCCAACTCGGTATTCTGCTATCTGTTGAAACATTGATGGAATTATCAATTAGAATTGGATAAAATTGTTTATTTATTCCATCATCAATCAAGTTCTTTATTTCGGTTATTTCTGTTTTTACCCAATCTGAATTGAGAGAGTCATTAGAAATAAAGAATACAAAGATATCACTATTACCTATACCTTTTTTAATTTCATCGAATACTTTCATGCCTGACTCAAATTCAAAATCATCAAACACACATTGCGCTTTACCTAAACTATTTGCAATTTTCCTAACTAAATCCTTTTGTTTACTACTGTGTGATAAAAATGCTCTATTCATATCATTAAAATTTGATTTTTATACTTATAATCAATATTATCATCCACTTCCGCCAATTCTTCTTCCAGCAAATACTCATCAATAAACGTTTTATTTTCCAAATAAATATGTGCCAAGAAGTTGTCAAATTTATTTATACTATTCATTTTGCAAATATTTTCGACAAAAGTACAAATAAAAATCGAATTCGTGAGTTCGATGGATAATTGAAGTTTTCTCAAAATACCTATCAAAAAACGAAAGACACAAGCTATAGATATCAAAATCCTTTTGGTTTAAGCGTTTCACCGCTTCATCAATTACTCTATCGTGTAATGATTTTTGAATCCTATCCGCCATATTTCTTTAATTTTAATTTTATATTATTTTATCAGTGAATATTCTCCCAATTTTCTATTATAGCTTTAGCTCGTTCATTTATACTATTTGCTCTATCGTATAAACTCTTAACCACTTCATTCAGCTCGTCTTCGCTATTGATAATCCAGTAACCGCCACTCCACATCATGCTTCCAATACAACAACCGTGATTGAAAATCATGTCTCGTACCAAGTCACGAACATGTTCATTAGTGGGACCGCCACTTTCTAAAAAACATGCATCTCTAATTTCAGACGTTGTTTTTTGATTGTGACCGCACCATACTCCAAATTATCAAAATAACCAACGGGAAAATAGTATAAACTAAAAACTCAGTTATATCATACAATTCATATGAATGTCTTAGCCGTACATCATCATATGAGCTAAACGGCCAAAATTTGTTTGCACCCATATTATTCCCCTTAAATATACCTCTTGAAGATATTAATAAAAGTCCCAAATGCAATAGTACCCAAGCTATATACCAGCCCATTGTTTTTTTGAGAGAATGGTAATCCAAACTTTTTCTATGTTCTTCTATTACTTGCCTAGTTTTTTCGGATTCAATAATATGCTCTGCAAGCTGTTCTTTTGATGAAGATTGTCCTTCATCTTGCCTTTTGCCACAATGTGAGCAAAACTTCGAGTTATCGGGGATTTGTGCCCCACATTCAATACAATACATATAGTTTTATTTAATTTATTAACAATGTTTTAAATTTATCTTTATACTTAAACTCCGCTACACCATCCACCTCCGCCAATCCTTCTTTCAATAAATGCGCATTAATAAACGTCCTGTTTTCCAGATAAAGATACAGCATCAAACGGTTATTGCTGTCGTGTTTCACTTCGTCGTATCGCAGGAAGACTTTTTTCCCTTTCAATTTTTCGCGCAGGTATTCTGTCGCTTTGCCGTTGATTGCCGGATTTTGTTTTATGCCAATCAGGCGAACGGTTAAACCGTTATTTAATTTGAGCAGTTCGGGACTGATAATTTCTTTTACCGTAAAATATTCTTCCCGTTTTTCGCTGCTTTCGGCGTCTATTTTTGAGCCGAATTGCAGTGTTTTTACATCAATTTTCCTGTCTAATTTATGCGTATCAATAAATTGATAAGGTAATTCGCCAATTTTTTTCTCAAAATCAATTTTGATTTCGGGCTGTTTAATTATTTCAATTTTCACTCCGTTAAAAGCATCGCCTGTGCCGATTTTTCCTTTGATAAGCGGAATAAATTCGGGATTAATTTCGTATCCGACAGAATTTCTGCCTAATTTTCCGGCAACGGATGCCGTCGTTCCGCTACCCATAAACGGGTCTAAAACCGTTTCGCTGGAAAATGAAAACATCTTAATCAAACGTGCCGGCAACTCTTCGGGAAACATTGCCAGGTGCCTGTCCTGCTTTACGCCGTTGAAGTACCAGTGTCCGTTGAAATAAGTGTTCCATTCTTCGTTGGTCATTGCCGATTGCGCCTTTTGTTCGACTGTCGGTTTTGGAGCATTGCCCTGCTTTTTGAACAGCAGGATATATTCAAAATCCAGCTTCACAATGCCGTTGCGCGGATGCGGAAAACTGCCCATGACCGCTCCTCCGCCTGTGGTGTTCATCGTGGTAGTCTTTTG